>NZ_LQXG01000013.1:0-24358 GCF_001924955.1 Maricaulis sp. W15
CTCAAGCACTTCAGACGATGCGCCACCCGCTTCGACAAGCTCGCCAGAAACTTCCTCGCTGGCGTCGCTCTCGCCTCAGCGCGTCTCTGGATCAGAACTTATGAGCCCACGACCTAGACCAGCCCGCGGCCTCTACTCCATGCGAGGAGCGTGCTGCGAGGTCGCCATTCTGCGCGCAGTGTCAAGCGTTAAATGGACCTGGTCCAGGTAGACGAGCTCGCCTTCACTTGAAAAGGCGCTACAGCGGCCACCGGGACAAATCACATCGGAAATCGCCCAAACTGTAACGCCCTCGCGGTCGGGGGCGGCAGCCCAATTCATCAGGTCTGACTCCAATTCGAAAAAGTCATAATTCAAGTAGTCGTTCAGTTCATGAGCCAGCTCGGCACCCCGTGGGCTCTCCAGCAAAGTCACCGTATTTTCACTGAACGCCGGTCGCGGCCCAACAATAACCACCGATTTACCCTGGTCCAGCAGGTATTGGGCAGTCGAGGAGATCTCATCGAAATCGCTATTATCCCAATTCCCAGTCAGTACAACGGTCGACACTGCCGGGTTCGACAACGCTTCAAACCTTCGTTGATTAAACTCCCGGCATCCACGTGGCTCATACGATGGAGGTGTCGGATATATCGGCACGCAACCGGCTTGGCTGGCCATTCCAACAGCGACATCCGGTATGATCGAGCGGGTCGCGGCGTAAGCTTCCCGTCCAACACTGTCGCCGACAACGACGATTGCGGGTGGTGCTGTCTCCGGCAGACAAGCAGACCAATCAAGTTCGTCTATCGGTGCCCGACCGGAAATTTGGCAGCGGCCGAGCGCCTCGTCGTACCGCGACCACTGAGCCCAGAGCTGGCTGATCCGCCGCGGGACCGATCCGTGGCGCTCAAGCAAGGCTTGCAGATGCTGGGATTCCGACGAGCTTTCCGCCTGCATCGCAGTTGCGGCTGCCGTTGTCGCGGCAAAATTTTCTTCAGCATCCACCGCATCTTCAGCCGCGACGGGATGATTCCGGCCATTCAGGGCCCAGAGGTGCGCCGCGCCAACTAAACTCGCAATACATAGTCCTGCCACCACGGCTGCCTTGCGAGCTTTCTGTTCGCCGGGTTCTGTGGCCTGAAAGCGAAGGGGTGTTTCAATGAATCGGTGCAGAAATTCTGCCGAGATGAAGATCGCGGCTAAAAGAACAATGTACTGAGTGGGTGAGAACTCGGCGCCGTATAATAGCCGGGTGAGAACAATGATCGGCCAATGCACCAGGTAGAGCGAGTAGGCGCGCATGCCGACATAGGTCATTGGCGCATTTCCGAGAATTCTCACGGAGAGCTTGCTTTGAACTGCAAGCAGGATCGCAAATGTGCCGATCGTCGGAAGCAGCGCAGCGACAGCGAAATTGTATTGCTGGCCATCGGCAAGAAAAAAGGCGATGCCAATACCGACAAGCCCCGAAACGGTGAGCGCCGAGCCGAACACGGGCTTGGCGGACCAAGTTTGCCAGTTGGGCAGCCTGTGAAACGCCGCAACCCCAGCTCCGAGCGCAAACTGAAAGGCCCGAGTAGGAGCAAGGTAGAACATTGCCGAGGGGTTATTTTGCAGAACGATCCAGGATGAGATCGCACCCACAACAAAGATGGCTGCAAAAACTATGACGCGCGACCGGTCGCTCAGGCTAAACAACGCGCTCAACAATATCGGCCAAAACAGGTAGAACTGTTCTTCGACGCCCAGCGACCACGTATGCAGAAAAATATTGGTTTGCGAGGTGTCTTCGAAATAACCGGAGTTCAGCCAGAAGAATATATTCGACGCGGATATGATCGCGTATAGACCCGTTTGAGAAAAATCCATCAAGCGGCTGCTTCCGACGATAAACATTGACGCCAGTAAAGAAATAGAAATCACAACCGCAAGCGCCGGAAAGAGCCTTGCTAGGCGGCGAGTGTAAAATTCAAAAAATGAAAACCGGTTCTTTTCGGAAGATTCAAATATGATCCGGGAAATAATATACCCAGAGATGACAAAAAACACATCGACGCCGACAAAACCGCCCGGCAACGCAATGTGATTGAGGTGAAAAACGAGCACGCCGACCACCGCGATGGCACGTAACCCGTCCAGAGGCGCGATGTAGTGGGATTTCGTGCTCGACATTAGGGAATTAGCCTTAAGAATAAAGATGTTCCAAAAAATTTCGCACGAACATAAGCGGCTTGATCACCGCGTTCAATAACTCATTCTAGACTGGATAAGCCGTTCCTGCGCTCAGGGCGCTGCGGTCAACGCAGGCCAGATCTAGCCCAAACCCATACGTCTTGGTCTGGTCTACTTATTCGCTCCGTTTGGTCGACGGTTTACACCTCAAACAGCGCCGTCGACAGATAGCGCTCCGCAAAGCTGGCCAGGATCACCACGATCGTCTTGCCCGCCATCTCATCCCGTTTGGCGACCTCGAGGGCAGCCTTCAGCGCTGCGCCTGAGGATATCCCGCCCGGCACGCCTTCCAGCTTGGCCACTTCGCGCGCCATGGCAAAGGCATCGTCGTTCGACACGGTGACCACTTCATCGATCAGGCCGGTGTCGAGAATGTCCGGCACGAAACCGGCGCCAATGCCCTGGATCTTGTGCGGGCCGGGTACGCCGCCAGACAGGATGGGGCTGTCGGTCGGCTCGACGGCGACGACGTGGAAGCCGGGCTTTTTCTCTTTCAGCACCGAGGCAACACCGGTCAGCGTGCCGCCCGTGCCGACGCCGGAGATCAGCACATCGGCCTCGCCGGCCGTATCATTCCAGATTTCCAGCGCCGTGGTCTTGCGGTGGATGTCCGGGTTGGCGGGATTGGCGAACTGGCTCGGCATCACCGCGCCCGGCGTTTCGTCGATGATTTCCTGGGCCTTTGCGATGGCGCCTTTCATGCCCTTGGCGGCTTCGGTCAGGACCAGCTCGGCGCCCAGATGCTTGAGGAGTTTGCGGCGCTCGATCGACATGCTCTCCGGCATGGTCAGGATCAGGCGGTGGCCGCGCGCGGCGGCGACGAAAGCCAGGCCGATGCCGGTATTGCCCGAGGTCGGCTCGACCATCACGGCGCCCTCGCCCAGCTTTCCGGCCGCTTCCAGCGCATCGATCATCGCCACACCGATCCGGTCTTTCACCGAGGCGAGCGGGTTGAAGAATTCCAGCTTGGCCAGGATGCGGGCCGTGGCACCATGCGCGTCGGCGAGCTTTTTCAGCTCGACCAGCGGCGTATTGCCGACCGTGTCAGCAATGGAGGCATAGATGCGGCCGCGGCCGGGGGTGTCGGTCATGTCAAATCTCCGTTTGCGGCCAATGTAGGGAGGCGGCGGCCAAGTGCCAGTGACGAATGTGTCAGTCGAACCGGCTATTTCGTGCCGGTCGAGCCGAAACCGCCGGTCCCGCGTGTCGTCTCGTCCAGCGTGTCGGCGACCTCCCAGACGGCTTGGGTGACCGGAGCGATGATCATCTGGGCGATGCGGTCGCCGCGATTGACGACGAAATTGGCCTGGCCGTGATTGATCAGATTGACCCGGATCTCGCCGCGATAATCAGCATCCACCGTGCCCGGCGTGTTCACACAGGAAATCCCGTGCTTGGCCGCAAGGCCCGAGCGCGGCCGGACTTGCGCCTCATACCCGGCCGGCAGGGCGATGGCGATCCCGACAGGGATCAGCCGCCATTCGCCAGGCGGGATGGAGACGGGTTCGTTGGCCGGGACGGCTGCGCGCAAATCCATGCCGGCTGATTGCGGCGTTTCGTAGGCCGGCAGCGCCAGGCCCTCATAATGATCGAGCGGTTTGATCTTCACGGGCACGGTCGACATGGCGGCATCCTGGCTGGCAAGTGTTGGGACGCATCAAAGCCAAGCCCGCCTGATTTGGCCAGAGGCTAGAGCGCCGAGACGATCCGCGCGGCCAGCAGCTCGGCGATCTTCGACTTTTCCGCCCGCTCCCAGGCTTCGCTGCCAGCCTCGGTGACCAGCAGGACGGCATTCTCGGCTCCGCCCATCACATCGCCGGAGACGTCATTGGCGACGATCCAGTCGCAGCCCTTGCGCTGGCGCTTGGCGATGGCAAGCGCTTCGACATCATGGGTCTCGGCGGCGAAACCGATCACCAGGCCGGGGCGGCCGTCGCCCATTTGTGAGATGGTCTTGAGAATGTCCGGATTCTCGACCAGCGGCAGGCTGGAGAAGCTGGCCTTGTCGAGCTTGAGCTTCCTGTCAGACGGCTGCGCCGGGCGCCAGTCGGCGACGGCGGCGACGGCGATAAAGACATCAGCGGGCAGGGCCTGTTCGACGGCGGCCAGCATGTCGCGCGCGGTTTCAATATGGACGGTCTCGACACCGTCAGGGTCGCCCAGCGCGGTCGGTCCGGCGACCAGTGTCACGCGAGCACCCAGCGCGGCGCAGGCCGCCGCGATGGCATAGCCCTGCTTGCCCGAGGAATGGTTGGAGATGAAGCGGACCGGGTCGATCGGTTCACGCGTCGGTCCGGCGGTAACCAGGACGTGGCGACCCTTCAGCGTGTCAGGCATTCAAGAGGCTCACGACGGCATCGGCAATCGCATCCGGTTCGGCCAGGCGGCCCGGTCCGAACTCGCCGCAGGCCATGTCGCCCTCATCCGGTCCGACGAAATGCACGCCATCGCCCTTGAGCGTCGCCAGATTGCGCTGGGTCGCCGGATGCTCCCACATGCGCACATTCATCGCTGGCGCCATCAGCACCGGCTTGTCGGTGGCCAGCAGGGTCGTCGAGGCGAGATCATTGGCCAGGCCGGTTGCGGCCTTGGCCATCAAGTCGGCGGTGGCCGGCGCGACCACGACAAGACCAGCCGAACGAGACAGCTCGATATGGCCCATCTCGGCTTCGTCGGTGAGGTTGAACAGCTCGCCATAGACCTTGTCACCGGACAGGGCGGAGACCGAGAGCGGTGTCACGAATTCGCTGCCGGCGCGGGTCAGGATGCAGCGACTGGCAATGCCGCGCTTTTTCAGCGTCCGGATCAGCTCCAGCGCCTTGTAGGCCGCGATCCCGCCGCCAATGATCAGGAGTATGGACTTGTCGGCCACGTGACGTCTCCGCTGATGGTCCCGTACAGGTAAACCGTCAGCGGGGATTTCCCAAGGGTTTCAGGGGGCGAGGGTCAGTTCAGTCGGAGAAAAGGGGACACACGCCCCCGCGCCACTTCGCGGTTTCACCCTTGAGCTGAAGAAGCGGAGACGGCCTGCTGGCTGACAAGCGATTTATGGACAGCCCTGCGCGCGGCGCTCAGATCACTCCGAGCCTGACCGGAGACCGCGCGGGTCTCCCACTCGGTCTGACGGTCGCGGCCTGGACCTACCAAGCGGGGGGAAACTCAATCGACCAGATGGCGGATTTTCTGGGCGTCGGAAGACAGCGCGGCGCGCTTTTCCATTATGTGCTGGTAGAAGGCGCCCATCGACAGTTCGACATCATAATGGGTGATCCGCGACAGTGCCGTGATGTCGTCGGTCTTGAAGCTGCGGCGGTCGGCCATGGCGAGTTCGACGATGCGCGCGAACATGTTGGAATAGGCCGCCGTGTAGACGTGGGCCGGGAATTCCAGCTTGGCGTGACGTGCGCCCATGCCTTCGGTGGACTCGTAGTAGTGCTCGTCGAACCGGGCCGAAAACAGCTCGTCGCAATGGGCCAGCATGCCGGCGCGCAGATAGGTGATGTTGTCGGTGATCTCGAAATAGTGGGCGACATCCGGATTGCCGACCAGGTGATCGAAGACCGTTTCAAGCGCCTCATCCGCATACTTCATCAGGCGCGATTTCAGATGCTGCACCCGGTCAATCACATCTTCGTCGATGCGAAAAAACTCGCGCTGCAGGCTGCGTGCCTCGTCATTCATAATGAAATCCCTTGCCATGCAGGGAATAAATGCATGCGTTTCTTTCGATTTTGTGTAAATCGCGCCGAGATTTTAGCTAAATGCCAGCATCGTCGCCGCGCCAAGGGCGGCCGCGCCCGCCAGCCAGGCCAGGCGCAGGAACCAGGGGCGCAGTTTCGGGCCGCCCCCCAGTGACAGTTTGCCGGCTTTCAGCTGGGCGCCAACCTCGGCCCAGTCATCAACCGCATCCGGCAGTTTGCGCAGGGCGTCGTGCAGACGGGTCAGGTCTTCGCCGAGATCGCGGATGCGACCCTCCGGGCCCAGTTCCCGCTTCATCCAGGCTTCGACGATGGGCGCCGCTGCGCCCCACATGTCGTGCTGGGCATCGAGTTGCCGTGACACGCCCTCGCACTGGACCATGGTCTTTTGCAGCATCACGAGTTCCGGGCGCAGCCGCATGTCGAACAGGTCTGTGATTTCGAACAATTGCAGCAGCACGCGCGACATCGGCACCTGGTCGGCGGTCTTGCCGAAAATCGGTTCGCCGACCGCGCGCAGGGCGCTGGCGAAATCCTCGACTGAATGCCGGGCCGGGACATAGCCGGCGGCGAAATGGGCGCGCGCGGCGGCCATGTAGTCGCGGGTCAGGAAGCCGTGCAGGATGAGCGCCAGGAAACGACGCTCGGCACGGCCGATCCGGCCCATGATGCCGAAATCCACGGCCCAGACCGTGTCGTCAGTCCGGGCAAACAGATTGCCGCCGTGCATGTCGGCGTGAAAGACGCCGCGATCGAGGGCCGTCGACAGGAAGGCGCGGGTCAGCCGGGTCGCCAGGGCCGGCCGGTCGATGCCGCTTGCCTCGATTGCGTCCATGTCGGAGAGCGGAATGCCGTCAATCCATTGCGTGGTCAGGACGCGGCGCGTCGACCGGGTCCAGTCGACCGTCGGGATGTGATAGCCATCGGCCACCGCTGCGGCTTCGCCGAGTTCAGAGGCAGCGGCCGCTTCCAGGCGCAGATCGGTCTCGACCGTCAGTGAGCGCGACACGGTCTCGACGAATTTGCGCGGCTCGAGGCGGCGGCTGGCCGGGGCGAAACGCTCGGCGAGGGCGGCGCCGAGGCTGAGCGTGCGGATGTCGCGCGCGATCCGGCGCTCGATGTCCGGCCGCAATATCTTGACGGCGACGACGGCGCCATCCGGCGTCACGGCCTTGTGGACCTGGGCAATCGAGGCGGCTGCGACCGGCGGGCCGAATTCACTGAACAGCGTGTCGACGGGTTGTCCGAGGTCGGCGGCGACGACCGCGCGCGCCTCGGCATCGCCAAAGGCCGGCATGCGATCCTGCAGGCGCGACAGGCCGCGGGCAAAGCGCTCGCCGATCACGTCGCCGCGGGTCGCCAGGATCTGGCCGAATTTCACATAGGACGGACCCAGCTTCTCGAGCGCCCGGGCCAGGCGTTCACCGGGGTTCTCGGCCAGGTCACGGCGGCGGAAGATGCGCAGGGTCGCGCCCAGCCAGCGCGCCGGCGCCGGGTAGAGCGACTGGTATTCCGCCGGCAGGATGGCGTCATGCCGGGCCAGGGTCAGGCCGGCGCGCATCAGGCGGGCAAGGGAGGTGAGTGTGGCGAACATCAGTTGTGTCTAGTGCGCGAGGGAGGGGTTGGCGAGCGCGCCATGTGGTCGCGCCTGCATCTCCGCCTCAGGCCCAGCCGACATGCAGGGCGGCAATGCCGCCGGAGAAATTGGTGTAGCTGACATTGCGGAAGCCGGCCGTGCGCAATTCGTCGGCGAAATCATCCTGGTTGGGGAAGCGCCGGATTGACTCGACCAGGTATTGATAGCTGTCGCGATCCTTGGCGACGTAATGGCCGAGCTCCGGCATGACGTTGAAGGACCAGGCGTCATAGATCTTCTCCCAGGCCCGGCTGGTCGGACGGGTGAATTCAAGACAGAGGAAGCGCCCGCCCGGCTTGAGCACGCGGCGCATTTCCTTCAGCGCTGACGTGCGGTCGGTGACATTGCGGATACCGGTCGAAATGGTCACGCAATGCGCGGTGCGATCCGGCAGGGGCAGGCATTCGGCATTGCCGGTCACCCAGTCGATGCGGCCGTCCTCATGCGGTTTCAGCCCGCGCTTCACGCCGACACGCAGCATTTGTTCGTTGATGTCGAGCACGATGGCTTTTGCCTTGCGATCACTGCCCCGGCGTTCCGCGACAGCGTCGGCCTTGGCCAGGAAGCTGCGGGCCAGATCGCCGGTGCCGCCGGCGACATCAATGTGCAGTTCGCCCGGCTGCGGGTTGGCGCGCGTCATCACCATGTCTTTCCAGACCCGGTGGATGCCCAGCGACATCAGGTCATTCATCAGGTCATAGCGCCGCGCCGAACGATCAAACACGCCGCGCACCAGCGAGGCTTTTTCCTCGCGGGCCACATCAGTGAAGCCGAAGGACACGGTTTCGTCGGCGGGCCGGGTTGCGGCGTGCTTGTCTTGGGTCGAGCTCATGCCCGGCAACATAGCCACCGACCGCCCGGCGGCAAAGCCGCGAGGGCGGTCCTTAGTGTCGCATGGAGCGGGCCGTACCCCATTTTGGCTGACAGGTCGGCATGCCTGTGGTCAAACGTGTAGGCTTGGTGCCATCATTCCCGCAAAGGGCGGGGCAGCCGCGTGACCGCAAAGATAATTCACACAAACAATGCCTGAATTGCCTGAAGTCGAAACGGTCCGGAAGGGCCTGATACCCGCTCTTGAGGGGCGCCGCATTCGGGCGGTCACACTCAATCGGCCCAATCTGCGCTTCCCCTTCCCGGAGCGTTTTGCCGAGCGATTGACCGGAAGCCGGGTCGAGCGCATCGACCGGCGTGCCAAATATCTCCTGTTGCGCCTCGACAGCGGCGAGACGCTGATCGGCCATCTGGGCATGTCGGGACGGTTCTCGATCGAGGCGGCGGGGGATGGGGCGGCGCAACCGGGCGATTTCGTCCACGCGGCGCCCGCCGACCCTCGGCATGATCATGTCGTGATCGAGGCCGACGGCGGTGTCACCGTGCGCTATAATGACCCGAGGCGGTTCGGCTATATGGACCTGTTCGCAACCGAGGCCGAGGCGACGCACAAGGTCTTGGGTGCGCTCGGTCCGGAGCCGCACGGCAATCAGTTTTCCGGTCCCTATCTGGCGGCAGCACTGGCCGGCCGGCGCACCCCCATCAAGACCGCCCTGCTTGACCAGTCGATCGTGGCCGGTCTGGGCAATATCTATGTCTGTGAAGCCCTGCACCGGTCCGGCATCAGTCCACGGCGACAGGCCGCCAGCATTGCCGGGATCCGCGCCGAGCGGCTGGCGGTGGCGGTGCGGGCGGTCATTGTCGAAGCGATAGACGCCGGCGGCTCATCGCTCAAGGATTTCGCGGCGACCGACGGTGCGCTGGGCTATTTCCAGCACCGGTTTCGTGTCTATGACCGGCTTGATGCGCCCTGTCCCACGACCGGCTGCGCTGGCGCCGTGCAACGTATTGTGCAGGCTGGTCGTTCGACTTGGTTCTGCAGCACCTGTCAGCGCTGAGTGATTGCCAGCGGGACCGTGCTGCCGGATTTCCCGCTATGTCCGCCACCTGCCGCCGCTAAGATGAATCCATGCAGTCTTTCACAGCCAAGAGGCCTTCCATGCTTCCGACTTCCCGCATTCGCCAGCTGGCGTCCGCAACCCTGTCCGCAGCCCTCCTGGCTGGCGGTGCCCTGCTTGCGCCGGCCGCCCAGGCCCAACAGGCTGATTATTCGCAGATCGAGGCTGATCCGGCGATCTGGCACCTCTCCGATGCGGATTCCGATGTTTATGTGTTCGGCACGTTCCACATTCTGCCGCCAAGCCTGGAGTGGTTGACGCCGGAGATCCGCGACCTGCTGGCCAGCGCTGATACGCTTTATCTTGAAGCCGATGTGCACTCGGCCGAGAGCCAGGCCCTGCTGCAGCAATTGGTGATGCAGCACGGCCTCAATCCGCAGGGCGTGACCCTGTCCTCGCAATTGTCCGAGTCCGCCAATGCGGCACTTGCCGAGTTGGCGCCGACGATCGGCTTCGCGCCGGCCATGCTGGAACCCATGCGGCCCTGGCTCGCCCAGGTCATGCTGGCGGTGGGGCAGATGCAGGCGCTGGGGCTGGACCCCAATTCCGGCGCCGAGACCCGGCTGTTGGCGCAGGTTCAGGGCACGTCTACACAAATGGGCTATTTTGAAACCCCGGCCGAGCAGATCGGCTTCCTCGCCGGCATGCCGGACGATGTCCAGGCCCAGGCCTTCGAGCAAGGTCTGGAAGACCTCGCGGAATTGCCGCAAATGCTGGAACTCCTGGTAACCGCTTGGGCCATGGGCGACATGGACGTGCTTGATCGCGAGATCAATACATCGATGCGTGACGAGGCGCCGGAGGCCTACCAGGTCATGATCGTTGGCCGGAACGAGAACTGGATCCCCCAGATCGCTGAGATCATGGATGGCGAAGGGACTGTCTTCATCGCCGTCGGTGCCGCGCATCTGCCGGGCGAGCACGGCGTCATTCAGCTCCTGCGCGAAGCGGGTTTCGAAGTCTCGCGCCAATAGGGTCCGACCGGGCCGGGTGACTCGAACGGGTCACCCGGTATCGACGCTGGCTTCGCTCTGCGTTATAGCGGCGCGGCTTTACCCGTGCGGGACATCCGCGCCGTCAGATGGAGCGCCGAAATGGGCTACAAGACGATCCAGTACAAAACCGAGGGCCGAGTGGGTGTGATCACGCTCAACCGCCCCGAGGCGCTCAATGCGCTGTGCGACGAGCTGACCACGGAACTGGCCGCGGCGCTGGCTGCCTGCGAGGCCGATGATGATATCGGTTGTGTCGTGTTGACCGGGTCGAAGAAAGCCTTCGCCGCCGGCGCCGATATCAAGGAATTGCAGTCGCGCGACATGGTCGGCCTCTACAACAAGGATCCGTTCGCGGAGACTTGGGAGGCTGTGGCCCGTTTCCGCAAGCCGATCATTGCGGCCGTTTCAGGTTATGCGCTCGGTGGCGGCTGCGAGATCGCGATGATGTGCGATTTCATCATCGCCTCCGCGACGGCGAAATTCGGTCAGCCCGAGATCAATCTCGGCGTCATGCCAGGGTCCGGTGGCACGCAGCGGCTGCCGCGCGCCGTCGGCAAGGCCAAGGCCATGGACATGTGCCTGACCGGCCGGATGATGGATGCCGAAGAGGCGGAGCGGGCCGGTCTGGTCTCCCGCGTCGTGCCGGCAGATGATTTCATGGACGTGGTGATGGAAGCGGCTGAAGCCATTGCTTCCAAGTCATTGCCGGTTGCCATGATGACGAAGGAGGCGGTCAATCGCTCCTTCGAGATCGGCCTGACCGAAGGGGTTCGTTTCGAGCGCCGGGTGTTCATGTCGCAATTCGCGCTGGAAGATCAGAAAGAAGGCATGGCTGCCTTCGCCGAAAAACGGGCTGCTCATTTCAAGCATCGCTAGGCGGCAAGAGACAAAGGGCGGTTGACGCCCCGCCCGCAAGGGCCTATACGCCGCCGCTCACGGATTTCGCCGGGAACATCGTCCCGGCCGCATGAAGAGGTTTACATCCATGGCCAACACCAACTCGGCCAAGAAAATGGTCCGCAAGATCGCTCGCCGGACGGCCGTCAACAAGGCGCGTCGTTCGCGTGTCCGGACCTTTGTCAAAAAGGTCGAGATGGCGATCACCGCTGGCGACCAGGCTGCCGCCAAGACCGCACTGGTCGAGGCTGAGTCCGAGCTGATGCGTGCTGTCGGCAAGGGCATCTACCACAAGAATACCGGTTCGCGGAAAGTCTCCCGCCTGTCGGCCCGCGTGAAGTCGATGTCGGCCTGATCCGACAAACATCGGCAATGCGGAATGAATGATACGCCCGGGGCACACGCCTCGGGCGTATTTCTTTGTGCGCGTGCGTAGGCGGAGTGTCCTTTTTCTCGCAGTCGCGGCATCGCTGCGCTTTGTGAATTACTCTGGGTACGGAGGGGTTGCCAAACGGCGGAAGAGTCGTTCCGGGACCCAAATTCGGGTAACGTCAGGTAAGTAAAAAGGACCAATTGCATTGTCGCAATTCCGTCATATAGCCCAAGCTTCGATCCGATCACGGATTTCCCGTGTCAAGCGAAGAATCTCGGATTTTGGAAGCTGAATCATTTTGACCGAAACGGGCCTCGGAGTAACCTTTGGGCTCCTGAGGGCGACTATTCCCATGCGGAAAAATTTCCGGTAGCGGCACGACTGGGTGTAGTGCTGCGAGCGGGGGGATTTTGCCAAAATTACAAACACATAGCTTTCGCAAATGCGAGAGAAAAACAAAAGTGTGACCCACGATGGCATTGAACAAATTGGCTGTTTCCGAGGCAAAAACCGCCACCCTTGACGGGGTGGACGCAGGCGGGATTTCTGCGATCTGGCGCCGGGTGCGCGCCCATTTGCGTGAAGAGTGTGGACCTGCCCTGTATTCGCAGGAGATCGCGCGTTTGCGGGTCCGTCTGACCGAGACCGGCGCGCTTATCATCATCGCGCCGAGCAGTTTCAACCGGGATTGGGTTGAAGATCATTGGGGTGCCCGAATTCGCGCACTTTGGGCTGAACTCGATAGCACGCATCGCGAAATTCTCCTGCGCTCCGAAGGCGAGGATCAGCCGCAACCAATGGTCGCGTCGCGCTCGTCCGTGTCCGGACAGTCGGCGGCGCCCGTGCGGGCCGTTGCGACAGCCGCGCCCGCCGGTTCCGGTGACACGGCCCTGATCGATGCCCGCTTCAGCTTCGACAGTTTCCGCGTCGGTCCGGCCAATGAAGTCGCCGCTGCCGCTGCACGGACCATGGTCGGTGCAGCGACGCCGCCCTTCAACCCGGTTTTCTTCTATGGCGATTATGGTGTCGGCAAGACCCATCTCCTGCATGCTGTTGCGACGGCGGTTCAAAACAATTCCCGGCCGCGCAAGGCGCTCTATCTGACGGCTGAGGAATTTCTCTCGGGCTTTGTCACTGCGATGCGCGCCCGCGACACGATCTCTTTCAAGGAAACGGTGCGTGGCGTCGATGTCCTGCTGATCGACGATGTGCATTTCATCGCCGGCAAGCCCAAGACCGAGGATGAGTTCCTGCACACGATCGCCGCCTTGGTGGCCGAGAACAAGCAGGTCGTCCTGGCTTCGCACAAGCCGCCGGCCGAGCTGCAGATGCAGGATGAGCGTTTGCGTTCCCTGCTCACCGGCGGTCTGTCCTGCCCGTTGGGCAAGCCCGATCTCGACCTGCGTCGCCAGATTCTCGATTGCAAGATCGCGCAGGCCACCTGTCACTACCCGACGTTTGACGTGTCCGAGGCTGTCCGTGACTTCCTGGCCGCCCGCATCACCTCCAGCCCGCGCGAGATGGAAGGCGTTCTCAACAATGTCATCTGCCGCACGGCCCTGATCGGACAACCGGTCACGATGGAGGTCGTGTCGACGGCGCTGCGCGAATTGTCGCTCAGCTCGGAGCGTCGCCTGACGGTCGATGAGATCCAGAAAGTCGTGGCGACCCATTTCGGTATCACGCCGGCCGACATCTGCTCCAAGCGCCGGACCCAGTCGGTCGTCCGTCCGCGCCATATCGCGATGTATCTGGCCAAGACGCTGACGACGCGATCGCTGCCGGATATCGGGCGCCGCTTCGGTGGCCGCGACCATTCGACGGTGATCCATGCGGTGTCGAAAGTGAGCCAGATGATTGATGCCGGTGACCCGGTCGGCGACGAGATCGATGCGTTGACCCGGGAGCTACAGGGCTGAGACGGGCCGCCCCGGCCCGGAAATTCGCGTTAACGCTGGATAAACCTCTTGCGATTGCGCGAATTCATGTATCCTCTCTGACCCATCCCGAAGGCACGGGCGGATCACGCCTTGTGCCGTCACGACAGACAAAGATCTTCGACGTAGATTCAGGAAGCTGACGCAGAAGACGTTGAAAGCGGAACGCGAGATATGAAGCTGACGATCGAGCGCGCGACGCTCCTCAAGGCGCTGGGCCATGTTCAGGCGGTAGTCGAAAAGCGCAACACCATCCCGATCCTGTCGAATGTGCTGATCTCGGCCGGTCCTGACGGGGCCAGCTTTGCGGCCACGGATCTGGATATCGAGATCCTCGAGACCACGGATGCCAGCTGCGATGGCGAAGGCCTGGTCACGGCGCCGGCCCACACACTCTACGACATCACCCGCAAACTCCCTGACGGCGCAGATGTGACGCTGGAAATGACGAGTGGCGATCCGCGCCTGACGCTGAAGGCCGGTCGTTCCAGCTTCTCGCTGCCCTCGTTGCCGCCCGGTGATTTCCCGGTCATGCCGACCGAGGACCTGGAGCATCGTTTCAAGGTCCCCGCGCGTGAGCTGGCCCGCCTGATCGACAAGACGCGGTTTGCGATCTCGACCGAAGAGACGCGTTATTATCTCAACGGCATTCATTTGCACGCCGCCGAGCAGGATGGGCGCCAGACATTGCGCGCCGTGGCCACGGATGGTGTCCGCCTCGCCCTTGCCGAGGTTGATTTGCCGGACGGTGCGGCCGGCATGCCGGGCGTGATTGTACCGCGCAAAACCGTGCAGGAGGTCAAGCGCCTGCTCGAGGATGCCGATGACGAGGTCGAGGTGTCGGTCTCCGAGGGCAAGATCCGTTTCCGTCTCGGCAAGGCTGTGCTGACCTCCAAGCTGATCGATGGCGCCTTTCCGGACTATGAGCGGGTCATTCCGCGCGGCAATACCCGCCTGATGTCGGTCGAGAACAAGCGCTTCGCCGAAGCGGTGGACCGTGTCGCGACGATCTCGGTCGAGAAGTCGCGCTCTGTGAAACTCTCGCTCGGTGCCGATGCGCTGACCCTCGCGGTCAATAATCCGGAAAGCGGCCAGGCCGAGGAAGAACTCGCCGTGTCCTATTCCGATGAGGGTTTCGCGATCGGCTTCAATGCTCGCTACATGCTGGATGTTGCCTCGCAGATCGAAGGCGATGAAGCGCGTTTCCATTTCGCCGATGCCGCCTCGCCGGCCCTGGTCACCGACAGTGGTGATCCGGATGCGCTTTATGTGCTGATGCCGTTGCGGGTGTGACGGACGACGCTGTCACCGTGAAGACTGAGACGCCGCCGCCGGTTCCGCCTGCGGCGGTTCGTCGTTTGCGGCTGACCAATTTTCGCAGCTATGCCGATCTCGACCTCGATCTCGATGCCGCGCCGGTGGCGCTGTTCGGCGAAAACGGGGCCGGCAAGACCAATCTGCTCGAGGCCCTGTCCTTCCTGGCGCCTGGTCGTGGTCTGCGTTCGGCCGGGGCTGACGGGGTCGCGCTCAAACAGGACGGTGTGGTGGCGCCGGAATGGGCCGTCTTTGCCGAAGCTGACACGCTTGAGGGTGGTTACCGGCTGGGTGTCGGCGCGCGCGGCACGGCGCGGCGCGAGACCCGGATCGATGGCGAGCCTGCGGCCCAGAACGCGCTGGCCCGCCTGCTGCCGATGATCTGGCTGACCCCGGCCCAGGACCGCCTGTTTGCCGGGCCACGCGCGGACCGGCTGAAATTCTTCGACCGTCTGGTCCACGCCGCCGATCCGGCGCATGGCGATGCGGCCGGGGCCTATGAAAAGAGCCGGGTGCGTCGCCAACGCCTGCTTGACGAGGGTGGCCAGGACCCCGCCTGGCTGGGCGCGATCGAGGTCGAGATGGCCGGACATGGCGTCGCCATGGCGGCGGCCCGGCTGGATGCGCTGATCCGCCTTCAGGGCGAGATCGACCGGCGTCCGGAGGGCGTGTTTCCGCAAGCCGACCTGGCGCTCGACGGCGCCGTTGAGGCGGATCTGGCTGACGGCATGACGGCGGCCGAGGCGGAAGATCGATTTCTGCTCGCCCTGCGGGACGGGCGTCGCCGTGATGGTGCGGCGGGACGGACCCTGACGCGCGGTCCGCACCGCACCGAACTGCTGGCGCGTCATCGCGGCAAGGATCAGCCGGCGGGTGATTGTTCAACCGGTGAGCAAAAAGCCCTCATCCTCACCCTGGCCCTCGCCCAGGCCCGGGCGCTGGGGCAGCAATGGGGCGTCGCGCCCCTGTTATTGCTCGATGAGGCTTGTGCCCATCTCGACGCAACCCGGCGCGAGGGCTTGGCCGCCGAAATCCTTGCATCCGGCTCGCAGGCCTGGTTGACCGGTGTCGAGCGGGTCCTGTTCGATCCGTTCGGTCCGGCCATCCAGTATTACGAGGTCCGCGGTGGCAAGGTGTGCCCGGCCTAGACCGGGAGCGCCTCTGCTTCACCGGCCGGGACGCAGGCATCGGCGTCCTCATGCGCATCGACCAGTGCCACCAGCGCGCCGGCCAGCGCGTCGGCGAGGATGTGAATGATCATTGCCGGCCACAGCGACCCGCCGATCAGCACGACGGCCGTCATGAACAGCGTGATCGGGGTGATGCGGAGCATGCCGGATGGTCCCTGATAGGCATGCGCCAAAATGAAGACCGCCATCGAAGCGAGCGCGGCTGCCCAGACCGGCATGACCAGCGCCAGCGTGGCGATCAGGAAGCCGCGAAAGATGACCTCTTCGGTGATCCCGGCGGTCAGCGACAGATACTGAAAGCCGACATGATCGCCCGTCGTGCGCGGACGGATCAGGTCGAACCCGTCGGCCGCGTCAAAATCCCGACGCAGCTTGATGCGGGCTTCGCGACTGAGTGCCGTGCCAAGCAGGGCATACAGCCCGTAACCGATGGCTGCGGCAACCAGGCCCCAGGCCAACCATCCGGTCCAACCGGTCGTCGCCTGAAGGCCGATCCCGGACAGCGGCAGCCCGGCGGCGATCCAGCAGGCGAGGCTGATCGCGCACATCAGCCAGAGCGTGATTGACGTATTGCGGTATTGGCGCTGGACCGGCGTGTTGGGCGCGTCGGCACCGAGCCGGCGATCGCGCAGATCGCGATAGACAATGAAACCGAGCATCACGGTGATGGCCGCCAGTCCGGCGAGCAATGCGGGTTGGTCGAGCAGGGGTTGCATGGGATGCCCTTTCTGTGTGGATTGACCCTGCCAAGGGTCGCATGCGATCAATGTCGATAACGAGAATGAGAATTCGCATTCACATTTAGAGATGGAGTCGATGTGAGTCAAGGCACCAAGCCGGCCCGGCAGGAAAGATCGCGTCAGACCCGTGACCGGCTGGTCGCGGCTCTTGATGCATGCCTGCGGGAAAAACCCTTTGCCGACATTACGATAGCCGAATTGGCGGAGACTGCCGGCCTGTCGGTCGGGGCGGTCTATCGGCGCTTTGAGAACAAGGATGCCTTCATCCCGGTGATCTTCGAGCTTTACCGTGCTCGCCTGGATGCCTTCATGGCGGGCGACGGGCGCGTCGAGGTCGATCCAGCCGCCGGGTTGCGGCAGGCGCTGCACGCGGCTTGCGCGGTCGGCTGGCAATTCCTGGTCCGTCACGGCTATCTGGTCCGGGCCGCCCATCTCCATGCCCGCCTCCGCCCGGACCTGATCGGCGATGACTGGGAGGAATTGCTCGACCAGGCCCGCCAGTCGGCGCACCAGCTGATCGCCCTGTTCGGGGATGAGGTGAAGCGACGTGATCCTGACGAGGCGGCCCAGATGTTCACCTATCTGATGAACACGCTGCCGATCGAACGGGCCCTCTATCCCGAGGAAGGGGCGGCGGTGGTTCTGACGCTGAGCGATGAGCGCTTCGTCGCGGCCATCGCTGACACGCTCTACGGCTATCTCGTCACTGCAGACTGACGCGACGCGGCAGGTGTTTACACGCTATAGCGACGGCAACCCAGTGTGTGCGAGGCGTGATGACCGTCCAGACCCTGTTCCTGTTTGCCGGCGCCTTGCTGGTGTTGTTCATCACGCCCGGACCGGGCATTGCAGCGATGATTGCCCGGACGCTGGATACCGGTCCCTGGCATGCCGCCATGTATGGCGCCGGCATCATGTTGGGTGATATTTTCTGGTTCACCCTGGCGGTTACCGGCCTGTCAGCCATCGCCACACAGCTGACCGCCTTCTGGCTTGTCGCGAAAATTGTCGGGGCGACCTATCTCGGCTGGATGGCCTTCAAAGCCTTCTGGAGCGCCTGGACCGGCGCGCGACCCAAGCCGGTCTTCAGGGTCGGGTCAAAAAGCGGTTGGGCGACGACCTTCCTCGCCGGCGTCGCCATGCCGCTGTCCAACCCCAAGCCGATTGTCTTTTACCTGACCCTGGTGCCGGCCTTCATCCCGATCGAGGCGATCACGCCGGTAAGCTATGTGGTGATGCTTTTGATCATGCTGGCGATGGCCGTGCCGACGGCGGGCTTCTATATCGGCTTGGCGCACCGTGCCCGAAACTGGTTGTCGACGCCGCAGGTGCGGCGCGGCGCAGACATCATCACCGGCTGTGTCATGACCGGCATCGCCCTGCTTCTGGTTTTGCGCTAGTACCGGGCCCGAAGCGTTCCGCGCGCGCGTGCATTGGCATTTGAAACCGGCGCCAAAGCGGCACACACTCCGGCGCGTATCAGCAGGGCTGTTTCATGAGCGACATTTCCACCATCAACTTCCGCCGGCCGGCGCGGGCCGCAACGGATTTGCGCGCCTCTGTCGTGATTGCGGTGCTCGACGAGGCCGAGAATGTTGCGGCCGTGTGCGAGGAAGTCCTGCGCGAGATGGATCGCGCCGGTGCGTTCGAGATCGTCTTTGTCGATGACGGGTCCAGCGATGCGACACCCGACATATTGCAGGCGATCGCCGATCAGGACGAGCGTGTGCGCCTGGTCCGCCATGACAGGCGTTGCGGCAAGTCCCAGGCCGTCCGCTCCGGCGTATTGGCGGCCCGCGCGCCCTGGATCGCTACGCTTGACGGTGATGGCCAGAATGATCCAGCCGACCTGCCGGACATGTTGGAAAAAGCCTGGGCGGACGATAGCGATCTGCCACTGGTGGCCGGCACGCGGGTTCGCCGCAATGACCCGGTCTCGCGCCTGGTCGCGACCCGGATCGCCAATGGTTTCCGCGCCACGGTGCTGGGCGATCACTGTCCGGATACGGGCTGTGGCGTGAAGGTCTTCCATCGCGACAGCTTCCTGTTGCTGCCCTGTTTTGAAGGCATGCACCGTTTCCTGCCGGCTCTCTTCCAGCGCTATGGCCATCCGCTGATCAATCATCCGGTCAAGCATCGTGCCCGCCATGCCGGGCAGTCGAAATACACCAATATCGGCCGCGCCTTCGTTGGTATTTTCGACACGATGGGTGTGATCTGGCTGGTCCGGCGGACCAAGGCGCCCGGCCGGATTGAAGAGCGCCAGTCGTGACTGATGCGACCCGTCGCCTGGGCTGGAAGGACTGGCTGGTCCTGATCGCCCTGTCGGCTCTGGTCCTGCTGCCGGGCACTTCCTCCATTCCGCCGGTTGATCGTGATGAGTCGCGCTATGCGGTCGCCACCAGCCAGATGCTGGCGAGCGGTGATTTCATCGACATCCGCTTCCAGGACGAACAGCGCTATCTCCAGCCGGCCGGGATCTACTGGCTGCAATCAATTTCGGTCGCGCTGACCGGCACCGCCGATGACCGCGCCATCTGGGCCCATCGCATTCCGTCCTTCCTGGGCATTCTGGCAGCGGTCCTGATGACCGGCTGGATCGCGGCGGGCCTGTACGGACGCTTGGCCGGGTTCGGCGCGGCCTTGCTGGTGGCGACCTGTTTCGCCGTCGGCTTCGAAGCACGCATCGCCAAGACCGACGCCATGCTGCTGGCGACCATAACGGCCTCTCACCTCGCCCTGATGCAGATCTATCTCAAGCCGCAAGGCCATTGGTGGCGTCCGGCCCTGTTCTGGTCGGCATTGGGGGCGGGGATGATGATCAAGGGGCCGATCATCCTGATCTTCGTGCTGCTGGCCCTGCTCGCCCTGGTGATCTGGGACCGCAAGTTCGCCTGGCTCGGCGCCCTGAAACCGCTGTGGGGCGTGCCGCTTTTCCTGGCCATCGCCCTGCCCTGGTATGTCGCTATCGGAATCGTCTCGGAGGGCGGTTTTTATGCCGAGGCGATCGGCGACAGCCTGATGGGCAAGGTCGGCGAGAGCCAGCAATCGCATGCCGGTCCGCCGGGCTATTATCTCGGCCTGTTCTCGCTGACCTTCTGGCCAGGGTCCTTGTTTTTTGTATTCGCCGGATACTGGGCCTGGGCCAATCGCCGCAATGCCGCGACGCGTTACCTCATCGCCTGGATCGTGCCGGCCTGGATCGTCTATGAGCTGATCGCGACCAAGCTGCCGCATTATGTGATGCCGGTTTATCCGGCGATGGCCTGTCTCGCCGTGGCGGCGATTTTCATGCCGGGCGAGGCCAAGGCGCCGCTCTGGGTGAAGATCGGTGCGGGCGTGTATGCCGCACTCTGGCTGGCCGCCAGCGGTCTGGTCGCGGCGCTCGGGCCGGCAGGCCTGCACTGGGCCGAGGGCCATTTGTCGCCCTTGCTGGTGCTGGCCGGTGTTGTCATTTTCCTGGCCGCGGCGGCGGCCTTGCTGCTGCATGTTATCGGGCGCCGGCCAATGGCGCTGGTGGCGGGTCTGGTCGCTGGCGGGTTGGCGGTGACGACGGTTTACGGCGCCACGCTGCCGCGTCTCGACACGCTGTGGCTGACGCCGCGCATCGTGGCCGCTGTGGACGCGCATGGCGGCTGCGAAACCACGCGGCTGATCACGTCGGCCTTCCGCGAGCCCAGCCTGGTCTATCGCCACGGTCCTTATGACACGCTTCTGGCCGCCGACCCGGCCGATGCGGCCGTCCAGTTCGCCACCGAGACCGAGTGTTCTCTCGCTCTGATCGATGCCAGCGAGGCCGACGCGTTCCTGGCCCGTGCCGCCGCGCTGGCGCTGAACCTCGATGCCGTGGCGCTGATCGAGGGCCAGAATTATTCCAATGGCGACGCGATGAGCCTGACCCTCTACCGGGCGGCAATGCATGCGACGGACGCCGCGGACGGTCAGCCGTGATCAGCGCCGAACTGGTTTCGACGCTGCGCCGCCATCCCGGCAAGGCGGTCATGGCGCTTGGCCTGGTTGTCCTGTTCTCGCTTGGTGGATTTGCCGCCCTGTTCCTGCCCCAGGATGTGACCCGGCAGGCCCTGGACGGGCTGGCGGTGATCGGCCGCGAACCCTGGGCGCCGCCGCTGGCCATTCTTGCCTTCCTGGTCCTGATCACGCTGGGGGCGCCGCAGGCGGTGCTGATCGCAGCCCTGGTGGCGGCCTTTGGCCCCTGGGCCGGCTTTGTCTACAGCTGGACCGGCAAGGTGGCGGCCTGCGCGCTCGGCTTCCTGATCGGACGCCGGGCCGGGGCGGGCTGGCTGGCGCGCAATGCCGGGCCGGACGTGGCGATCGTCATGGACGAGCTGGCCCGGCACGGTTTCTGGGCCAGCGCGGTGATCCGCCTGGTGCCGACCCTGCCCTCGATCGTCATCAACATCGCCGCCGGCTGCACGCCGATGCGGTTTCGCGCCTTCATTGCCGGCACGGCGCTGGGCAGTGTCCCGAAGATGGCGCTCATCGCCTTCGCCAGTCATGCCGCGATCCAGGGGCTTGAGGGCGGCGGCATCCGGGCCTGGATCGCGGTCGGCGGAGCGGTGCTGCTTCTGGTCCTGATTGCGGTGATCGGGCGACGCTGGCTGAAGCGTCGTGCAACCGCACGACCGGGCCCGCTTCCGGTCGAAAAGCCCGCCCCGTGACTCACGCGTGCGCGCGTGCGTACGCGTGTGCGCGCGAGTGGTCACAGACGCGCGAAACCTGTACAACAAAACCATGACGGAACAAGCGAATCAGGAATACGGCGCAGAGTCGATCAAGGTCCTCAAGGGCCTCGACGCCGTGCGCAAACGCCCGGGCATGTATATCGGTGATACCGATGACGGATCCGGCCTTCATCACATGGTCTATGAGGTCGTCGATAACGCGATCGATGAAGCCCTTGCCGGCCATTGTTCGGAAGTCCTGGTGACGCTGCATGCCGATGGGTCGGCCTCGGTGCGCGATGATGGTCGCGGCATTCCGACCGATATCCACAAGGAAGAAGGCGTTTCGGCGGCCCAGGTCATCATGACCCAGCTGCACGCCGGCGGTAAGTTCGACCAGAATTCCTACAAGGTCTCCGGCGGTCTGCACGGCGTCGGCGTTTCGGTGGTCAATGCCCTGTCGGACTGGATGGACCTGACCATCTGGCGCAATGGCAAGAAACACTGGATGCGTTTCCGTCGCGGCGATGCCGAGGAAGATCTCAAGGTGATGGGCGATGCCGAACCTGGCCAGAAGGGCACGGAAGTGCGCTTCATGCCGTCCGAAGAAACCTTCACCATGACCGAGTTCAATCGCGAAACGTTGCAGCACCGCCTGCGCGAGCTCGCCTTCCTGAATTCCGGCGTCAAGATCACCCTGCGCGATGAGCGCGAGGCCGAGCTTTATTCCGACACGATGGTCTATGATGGCGGTGTGGCGGCCTTCGTCGCCCACCTCGATCGCAACAAGACGCCGATCTTTACCCCGCCGGTCCTGATCACCGGTGAGAAGGATGGCGTCGCGGTGGAAGCGGCGCTGGAGTGGAATGACAGCTATCACGAGAATGTCCTCTGCTTCACCAATAACATCCCGCAGCGCGATGGCGGCACCCATCTGGCCGGTTTCCGCGGCGCGCTGACCCGCATCATCAACACCTATGCGGCCTCGTCCGGCCTGGCCTCGAAGGCCAAGGTCTCGATCTCCGGCGATGATGCCCGCGAAGGCCTCACCTGCGTGTTGTCGGTGAAAGTGCCGGACCCGAAATTCTCCTCCCAGACCAAGGACAAGCTGGTCTCGTCGGAAGTCCGTCCCGCCGTTGAGGGCGCGGTCGGCGAGGCGCTGGCGGAATGGTTCGAGGAGCATCCGACCGAAGCGAAAATGGTGGTCGGCAAGATCATCGAGGCCGCCGCCGCCCGCGAAGCCGCCCGCAAGGCGCGCGAGCTGACCCGCCGCAAGTCGGCGCTGGAAATCTCGTCCTTGCCCGGCAAGCTGGCGGACTGCCAGGAGAAGGATCCGGCCAAGTCCGAGCTTTTCATCGTCGAGGGTGACTCAGCCGGCGGCTCTGCCAAGCAGGGGCGCCACCGGGAAAACCAGGCCGTGCTGCCGCTGCGCGGCAAGATCCTCAATGTGGAGCGCGCCCGTTTCGACAAGATGCTCGGCTCGGAACAGGTCGGCACCCTGATCACGGCGCTCGGCACCGGCATTGGCCGCGACCAGATCAATTACGAAAAGCTGCGCTATCACAAGGTCATCATCATGACCGATGCTGATGTCGACGGCGCCCATATCCGCACGCTTTTGCTGACCTTCTTCTATCGCCAGATGCCGGAGCTGATCGAGAAGGGCTATCTCTACATCGCCCAGCCGCCGCTCTATAAAATCACCAAGGGTCGGTCCGAACGTTATGTGAAGGACCAGGCCGAGATGGACGCCTACCTGATCGAGGAGGGGGCGTCGGAAGCGCATCTGACCCTCGCCAATGGCGAAGTGATCACTGGTCAGGACCTGACCACACGGGTCGCCGCCGCGCGTCAGGTCAAGCTCTCCATCGACCGCATGACCGCGCGGGCGCCGGGCTTTGCCCTGGAAGCGGCGGCGCTGGCCGGCGCGCTGGTGCCGGAACCCTCGGAAGACGGGATCCGTGAGGCCGCTGCCCGACTCAATACCTTCGCCGATGAAGGCGAGGACACCTGGCTTGGCCGCCTCGATGAGGAGGATGGCAGCCTGGTCTTCGAACGCGAAGTCCGCGGTGTGATGGAAACTGTCGTGCTGGATCGCAATCTGCGCGCTAGCCCGGACGCCAAACGTCTCAATGAGCGTGCCCTGGCGATCTCTGGCGACTATTCCGGCCCGGCCAGCTTCGTGCCGAAATCCGGCCCGGTCACCATCAACTCACCGCGCGAACTGGTCGACGAAGTCATCGTCTCCGGCGCCAAGGGCATGAAATTCCAGCGCTATAAGGGTCTGGGCGAGATGAATCCCGGCCAACTCTGGGAAACCACGCTCGACCCCAATGCCCGCTCGCTGCTTCAGGTCTCCGTCACCCACGCGGATACCGCCGATGAGCTCTTCTCCAAGCTGATGGGCGATGTCGTGGAACCGCGGCGAGATTTCATCCAGGAGCATGCGCTGGAAGCGGAAGTGGACGCTTAAGACGCGCTCCGCTCCTGACGGTATTGAAAACGCCCGCCTGTTTCAGGCGGGCGTTTTTCGTTCCAACCACCCAATATTGTCATCCCCGACGCATGCCCCGCGAAGGCGGGGCGCAGATCGGGGACCCATTGCCGCGGGGCCAGATAGGTCCCTGTGTTTTGCGATGATGTAGGATGGTTGCGCGAAGGAGGCCGTTAGGTCCCTGGCTGCCTTGGCAAGCCGTGAGCGGGTTTGGCCCCTTCGCGCGTACCCAGCGTTTA
>NZ_LQXG01000014.1:0-9338 GCF_001924955.1 Maricaulis sp. W15
GAGCTTTGTGCCGCCGTCCTGCCGATGGCCACGCCGGGTTGGTCTGGCGGTGTTTCCAGGCAACCGGACGAGCTCCGTACTCCCAACGCCCCCGGATCACCAATCCGGGCCTCGAGTGACGCGGGACAACGGGGATTATCCGCCAGGTTTGACGGGCGGGGATAAGTTTTTTGAAATTTCCCGCCCCACACACCGTCATCCCGGCGCAAGCCGGGACCCAGTCTGCGACGCAAGCTATTGCCATGCTTGGCGAAATCGCGTGTGCGAGACTGGGTCCTGACTTGTCTCAGGATGACGGTGAAGTGGCGCACACTGTGGGATAACCCGCCTCTCCCCGGCCGGGGAGAGGTCCCGCAGCGCGTCAGCGCGCAGGGGGTGAGGGGCGCGCCGCGAAGCGGCGCCAGGGAAAGTCTTTAATGGCGCTGACGCGCCGCCCCTCATCGGCCCTGCGGGCCACTTCTCCCCGGTCGGGGAGAAGCGAGGGCTGTGCATTTTTCAAGCGCGATAGTCCGTCATCCCGGACGCAGGCCCGCAAAAGCGGGGCGAAGAGCCGGGACCCGACGAAACCCTCCGGCAAGCGATGAGTCTCCCGTCGGTCCCGGATGGCGCTGCGCGCCTCCGGGAAAATGCAAGGTGAGGGAATACAACGTCCTGCCCCCGCTTGCGGGGGAAGGTGCCCCGGATCAAATCCGGGCGGAAGGGGAAACGCGTCAGTGTTCCGCCGCCCATCACGGGCGAGGACCTCGCGCCCTAGGTCGACACAAACGCCTTCTCGACCACGAAGTCCGCCGGGGCCGCGTTCGAACCCTCGACGAAATTACGGTCGAGGCAGATTTGTTTGACGTCTTTCAGCAGGCCTTCCGAACCGCAGATCATCACGCGGTCGACGGCTGGGTCGAGCGGCGGGACGCCGAGGCGGTCGAAGAGTTCACCGCTTTCGATCATGTCGGTGACGCGGCCTTTGACCGGGCCGTCCTCGCGGGTGACCGAGGTGAAGTGGACCAGTTTCTCGCGGGCGAATTCGCCGATCAGCTCGTCATCCTTGACCGCTTCGACCAGTTCGACGCCATAGGTCAGCTCGGCGGACTGGCGGCAGGTATGGGTGAGGATGACCTCGTCGAATTTCTCATAGGTCTCGGGATCGCGGATCAGGCTGGCGAAGGGCGCGATGCCGGTGCCGGTCGAGATCATGTAGAGGCGTTTGCCGGGCTTCAAGGCATCGAGCACCAGCGTGCCGACCGGCTTGCGGCCCAAGAGGACCTCATCGCCGGCCTTGATGTGCTGCAGGCGCGAGGTCAGCGGCCCGTCGGGCACCTTGATCGAGTAGAAATCGAGCGCCTCATCCCAGAACGGGCTGGCGACGGAATAGGCGCGCAGCAGCGGTTTGCCGTCCTCCTTGGGCAGGCCGATCATGATGAACTCGCCCGAGCGGAAGCGGAATGTGTCCGGCCGCGTGATGCGGAAATGGAAAAGCTGGTCGGTGTAATGGCTCACCGACAGCACCGTCTCAACCGTATAGGGGCCGGGCTTGGCGGAGATCGCATTCTTCGGGGCAGGCGCGGTCGCTGTCATGGTCATCGTCTCGTACTCGATTTTGTCGGTGAGGTCTGTCTGGCTCAGCGGTCAGGCCGTCACGCGCGGCGCTTCGGTATCGGCCCAGGGCGGAACAGGCAAGCCCCGCGAGGACAGGAAGTCCGGGTTGAACAGCTTGCCGGCATAGCGCGCGCCGCTGTCGCACAGCATGGTCACGATGGTCTTGCCGGGACCGAGATCGCGGGCCAGGCGGATGGCACCGGCGATATTGATACCGGCCGAACCGCCCAGGGACAGGCCCTCGGTCTTCACCAGATCAAACAGGATGGGCAGCATTTCCGCGTCCTCGATCCGGTAGACATGGTCGACCTCAAGGCCTTCCAGATTGCCGGTGATGCGGTTGACGCCGATGCCCTCGGTGATCGAGGAGCCTTCGCCCTTCAGCTCGCCCTTGGTGTAGTAATTATAGAGCGCAGCGCCGGCCGGATCAGCGGCGCCAATGGCGATGTCGGGCCTTTGGGCGCGGAGGGCCTCGGCAACGCCGGCCAATGTGCCGCCGGAGCCGACCGCACAGATGAAACCGTCAATGTTGCCGCCGGTCTGATCCCAGATTTCCGGGCCGGTGGTCAGCTTGTGGGCGCGCTTGTTGGCCAGATTGTCGAACTGGTTGGCCCAGATCGCCCCGTTTGGCTGGCTCTCATTGAGCTCTTCGGCCAAGCGGCGCGAATAATGGACGAAATGATTGGGGCTGGAGAAGGGGGCGGCATCGACTTCGATCAGACGGGCGCCGAAGGAGCGGATCGCGGCCTTCTTTTCTTCCGACTGGGTGCGCGGCATGACGATGATGACGTCATAGCCCAGCGCGCCGCCGACCAGGGCGAGACCGATTCCGGTATTGCCGGCCGTGCCCTCGACGATGGTGCCGCCGGGCTTCAGCGAGCCGTCAGCCTCGGCCTCGCGCACGATATTGAGCGCGGCGCGGTCCTTCACGGAGCCGCCCGGATTGAGGAATTCGGCCTTGCCGAGGATTTCGCAGCCGGTCGCGTCGGACGGACCATCCAGCCGGATCAGCGGCGTATTGCCGATCAGGTCGAGCACATGTTTGGCAGACACTGGCGGTGTCCTTTCGTCTGTTCTTTTACTCGGCGGCGACTTGCGCCGGGGTGTGGATGCCGCACTCGGTCTTGGCCTGGCCAAGCCAGCGGCCGGAACGGATATCACCGTCGGCCTGGACCGGTGCCGTGCAAGTCCAGCAACCGATCGAGGCATACCCCATATCGGTCAGCGGGTGTCGCGGCAAATCGAAGCGCTGGAAATAGTCCTCGATCGCGGTCGCGTCCCAATTGGCGAGCGGATTGACCCGGATGCGGCCATTGATGCGCTCGACAATGGGCAGGCTCATGCGGCCGCCGCCATGGAAGCGTTTGCGACCGGTGATCAACGCGTCATAGTCGCCGATGATTTCGTCCAGCGGGCGAACCTTGCGCAAGGCGCAGCAGGCGTCCGGGTCGCGGCGCCACAGGCGGTCATCACTGTCTTCGCTGGCAACCTCTTCGGCGTCCGGCTTGAGCAGGCGGATATTGCTCAGGCCAAGCTGTTCGGTCAGCTGGCGCTGGTATTGTTCGGTCTGGGCGAAGAGACGGCCGGTATCGAGGAAGATGACCGGGGTCGCCGGATCGATCTGGGCGATCATGTGCAGACCGACAGCGGCCTCGGCGCCGAAGGAGGACATGATGGCGACCTTGCCGACCCACTCATTCCTGATGGCATCGCGCAGGATGTCCTGCGGGGTCATGTCGCGATAGCGGGCATTCAGCGCCGCGAGGTCGTCCTCCGGCCGTTTGTGGCGGTGGCGGAAGAGCGGTGTGACATTGCCCCGGCCCGGCTGGTAGGCGTGGGCAAAACGGGTGCGGGCGCGAGCCCAGTCGGCTTCCAGCCCTTTGCGATCGGGATCGACATCGTCAAAGCCGACGCGGATCAGGTGCTGGGCCTGGTCGGGAATGAGATCGCCGACGGCGCGCAGCTTGCCGGTGTAACCGGCGCGCTCGCGCAGCTGGGTCGCCAGGGAAAAGCCCCGGCCATCATTGAATTTGGGAAAGCGGATATCGACCCGCACCGCCCCGGCAATCTCGGCCTCGGCCTCGCGCCAGTCGGCATCGCCGTCCAGCTCCACGATGCGTCCACCACCGGCGGCCAGTTGGGCGTCGGCGACATTGCGGGTTTCGGTCTTGCGATCAAGCGTCAGCATAGATGGCCTCCTTGAAGGCGTCGGATCCGACACGGCGCAGCGTGTCGATGAAGCGCTCATTGTCGGCGCGAATGTCGAGATAGGTTTCCAGCGCGCGGGCGATCGCGGCGGGGACGTCCTCACCGGCCAGGCCCTTGCCGATGATCGAGCCGATGGCAGCATCGGCCCCGAAGGCCCCGCCCAGCGTGATCTGGTAGAATTCCTCACCGCGCTTGTCGACGCCGAGCACGCCGATATGGGCAACATGGTGGTGGCCGCAGGCATTGATGCAGCCATCGATCTTGATGGTCACATCGCCGGCCTTCTCCGACAGGCCCTTTTCTTCCAGCAGGCTGGAAATGGCCTGGGCGATCGGGATCGAGCGGGCATTGGCGAGATTGCAATAATCCAGGCCCGGGCAGGCGACGATATCGGTGGCGAGGCCGGCATTGGCGACGGCGAGACCGGCTTCGACCAGCCCGTTCCAGACAGCCTCGATGTCCTCATTGCGGACATGCGGCAGGATCAGGTTCTGGTCCGGCGTGGCGCGGATTTCGTCAAAGCCAAAACGTTCGGCCAGGCTGGCGACGGCCTCCATCTGCACGTCGGTGATATCGCCCGGCGTGCCGCCGATCGGCTTCAGCGAGATGACCAGCGAAGACAGGCCATCAACCGCATGGTCACGGCGATTGCGGTCGAGCCAGCGGGCGAAGGCACGGTTTTCCGTCACCGGAACGGGCGTCGGTTCGACCGCTTTCGGCTGGTCGAAAAAGCTGCGGATGCGGGCGATTTCCTCGGCCGGGAGTTTCAGCTCGCCGTCGCGGATCACCGCCCATTCATCCTCGACCTGGCGGCTATATTCCTCGGCGCCCAGGGCTTCGACCAGGATCTTGATCCGGGCCTTGTAGAGATTGTCGCGGCGGCCGTGCTGATTGTACACGCGCAGGCAGGCGGTGAGGTAGGACAACAGGTCCTCGGGCGCCAGGAAGGGATTGATCAGCTGGGCCAGGCGCGGCGTGCGGCCCTGGCCGCCACCGACCCAGACTTCAAATCCGGTTGTCCCGGCCTCGTTCCGGACGATCTGCAGGCCGATATCATGCACGCGGATGCCGGCGCGGTCTGCCGAGGCCCCGTTGACGGCGATCTTGAACTTGCGCGGCAGGAAGGTGAATTCCGGGTGGAAGCTTGACCATTGGCGCACGATTTCGGCCCAGGGGCGACCATCTTCCAGCTCATCGGCGGCGGCCCCGGCAAACGGGTCGGCGGTGACATTGCGGATGCAATTGCCCGAGGTCTGGATGGCGTGCATCTCGACGGCGGCGAGGCGGTCGAGAATGTCGGGAATGTCGACAAGGGCCGGCCAGTTGTACTGGATATTGGTGCGCGTCGTGAAATGGCCATAGCCCCGGTCATAGTCGCGGGCGATGCCGGCCAAGGTGCGCATCTGGGTGCTGTTGAATGTTCCATACGGGATCGCCACGCGCAGCATGTAGGCGTGCAGCTGCAGATAGACGCCATTCATCAGGCGCAGCGGCTTGAACTGGTCCTCGGTCAGACGACCGTCCAGACGGCGTTCGACCTGGTCGCGGAATTCCGCGATCCGGTCCGCCACCATGGCGTGGTCGTAGCTGTCATACTTGTACATGGGTCACGCGGTCGCTTGTGTGTGGGTGGAGCCGGTGGTCGGGCCGGTCAGGCGGATGCCCTCGCGGCGCCATTTCTGGCCGCCGGGGGCATCGTTCTCGAGATCAATCAGATAGGCGCCGACGGCGATGTAACTTTCATCCGAGGCTATTTCGAGCGTCGCATCGGCCTGATCCTCGTCGAGACGGGCGGCCTCGGCGAGATCGGTCGACCACTGGCCGGTGGCGGTGCGATAGATCACCCGGCCATCGGTGAGGCGGTTGGCGGTCACGGTCTTCATGCGAATTGCTCCCGTTCGGTCGAAACCTTGGCGCTGCCCGCCAGGGCGGCACCGGCAACCTCGCCGACAATCATGATGGTGGGACCCGTGATGGCTTCGCGTTCGACCAGGGCGGCGAGATCGCCGAGCGTGCCGAAGACGCGGCGCTCCGTGTCCAGCGTGCCGTTCTCGATAAGGGCGACCGGCGTGGAGGGATTCCGACCGGCCGCAACCATCTTCGCCTGGATGTCCGGCGCGGCGCCGACGCCCATGTAGAAGACCGTCGTGGAATTGGGTGCTGACAGGGCCCGGTAATCGGCGTCCGGCCCGTCCTGCTTGACGACACCCGACGCAAAACTGACCGACTGGGCATGGTCGCGATGGGTCAGGGGAATACCGGCGGAGGCGGCGCAGGCGACCGCGGCGGTGATGCCCGGTGTGACCTCGACGGCGATCCCGGCGGCACGAACCACGTCCAGCTCCTCGCCGCCGCGCCCGAAGACAAACGGGTCGCCGCCCTTGATGCGGACCACGCGCTGAACCTTGCGGGCCTCGCGGACCAGAATCTGGCCGATCTCGTCCTGCGGGACGGGGTGATGACCCTTGGTCTTGCCGACATCGATGCGCAGCGCATCGCGGCGGGCCAGATCCATCACGCCTTGCGAAACCAGGCGATCATGCACGATCACATCGGCTTCGCGCAGCAGGCGGGCGGCCTTGAGGGTGAGGAGGTCGGGATCGCCGGGACCGGCGCCGACCAGATGGACAATGCCGGTCTTGGCGGACGTCTCGCCGTTCAGCTCACGCAGCATTTCGCGGCGGGCGCCGATCTTGTCACCGGCGAGGGCTAGGTCGCGGGCCTTGCCGCGCAGGGCGCGTTCCCAGAAGGCGCGGCGGTCGTCGAATTTCGACAGGACAGACTTCACCGTGCCGCGCAGTTCGCGGGCGAGATCGGCAATGACGCCGATCCGTGCCGGCAGGACCTGTTCGATCGCGGCGCGGATATCGACCGAGAGGACCGGCGCGGCGCCGCCGGAGGCGATCGAAACGACAATGCCGTCGCGGTCGACAATGGCCGGGGTCTGGAAGTCGGAGGCGGCGGGGCTGTCGACGATATTGACCAGCGCGCCCTGGCTGCGGCCCCAACGGGCCAGCTTGGCCACGTCGCGGTCTTCACCGCCGGCCAGGAAAATCAATGTCGCGCCACGGAGGTCCCGCCGTGTCGGCACACGGCGGATTATCTTCGCATATTGGGCGATATCCGAAGCAACAGGATCATGGGTCTCACCGGTGAACCAAAGCAACCGGGCTGGGGAAGACACGAACAGGCGTGCTTTCGGCTCGGCCATCGGGCCATGCCCGACAACGATCACCGTCTGTCCATCTAGGGGAATGGAGGCAGGAAATACACGCATGCTCACTCGTCCGATCCTGCGCCTTCGTGGCGCGACGAGTTCAATATTTCTATTCGGTGCAGCGATTTCAAACGACGATTATTGGCTTTTGACGTTAGAAAAACTAAAGTGATCCCATGGTTCAGACATCCCGCCTCCCGCCCCTCAATGCCCTGCGCGCCTTCGAGGCGGCTGCCCGGCTTGAGAGCTTTGCCCGCGCCGCCGATGAATTGGCGGTGACGCCGGGGGCGATCAGCCAGCAAATCCGCCAGCTGGAAGAGCATGTCGGCGCGCCGCTTTTTGTCCGTCAGGGGCGTGGTTTGGGGCTGACCGAGGCGGGCCGTGCTGCAGCCGGCATCACGTCGGAAGCCTTCGAGACCCTGGAACGCGCCGTCTCCCTGATGCGCCAGCCCGTCCATCGCCGCGCGCTGACCGTCTCGGTCGCGCCGTCCTTTGCCGGCAAATGGCTGGCACCGCGCCTGTTCCGTTTCCAGGAGGAAGTGCCCGGCGTGGAAGTCTGGATTGCGGCAACGTCGGAACGGGTCGATCTGGCCGCCGGCGCCGCCGATCTGGGCATACGCTATGGCCCGGGCGGTGACATGACGCTGCACGAAGAGATGCTTCTGGCCGAGGAAGTCCTGCCGGTCTGCTCGCCCGATCTCCTGCGTGAGGGTCCGCCGCTCGCCCGGGCCCAGGACCTGCGCGGCCAGACCCTGCTGCACGATGCGTCACCGGAGACCGAGGTCGATGGTGCCGATTGGGCCTCCTGGCTCAAGGCGCGCGGGGCGCGAGGTGTTGATGTGTCGGGCGGCGTGCGCTTCAACCAGTCCGCCCTGGTCATTGACGCCGCCGTTGCCGGCCGCGGCGTGGCGCTGGCCAAGCGCGCCCTGGTGCAAAATGACCTCGCCAGTGGCCGCCTCGTCGCCCTCTTCGCTGACGGCACAACGCCGGTCCGCTCGGCCTACCATATCGTCACCGCGCGAAACCGCCCGCTGAGCCCGGATGCACGGGCCTTCATTGCCTGGCTGAAGGCGGAAGCGCGGGTGCATGAGCATTCGGTGGATGAGCTGTGAGGGTATTGAGCCGCGCTCTCGCGCACTCTGAACCATTCATCGCTTGCCGGGAGTTCGCGCTATCCGGATTTCAAGGTCAAGGGCGCGTACGCGCCGCTTCGCGGTTTCACCCTTGAGCTTGAAATCCGGATAGCGCCTGCTGGCTGACAAGCGATCTATGGGTATTTCCGCGCGCGGCGCCGAGTTCCAATAAATCTCCTTCCCCCCGTCATCCCACGGTCGCGGCGCAGCCGCGATCCGGGGGACCTCAGCCAAACCGTCGACGGGGTAGCGCAGGTCCCCCGGATGCCCGCTTCGCGTTCCCCGTGGGATGACGGTGGGAATGTGGCTATTGGGTAATACAGACGGGCATATAGCCCGCCACAATAGTCTTCACCGTCGGCTCCGGCGTCAGCACCTCTACCCGGTCCGGCAAAGCGTCCGGCCCCGCCGCATAGCACTCGAACGCCCAGGCCCACACACGTCCTTGCCAGCAAACCAGCGGCGCCCCGTCAGGCTCGGCGCGAAAAAAGACGCCCTCTGGCAGTTCCAACAGCTTCGCCTCAAACGTCACCTGCTTGCGTGACCGTGACATCACCCGCGCCTTGTGGAGGACGCGATCCATGTCCGGCGCCCGAACCGGCTCCGGCAAGTCGGGATGCGCCTTGGCAAAAGCCTTGCGAAACCGGTTGAAATCCTCGCGCCGGCATTCAGCGCAGGGACGATGTCCGGCGGCGAGTGCGACGGCTTCGTCGGTGAAAAAGAGCTCGGTATACCAGCCTGGCGCCATCAATTCGCGGCGGCGCGCCTTGAAGGCGAGGGTGCAGGTCACCCAGGCCTGGTGTTTCCAGCGGGCGGTGCCGAGTTGCTGGCGCTCATCATGCAGAATGCCGCGATTGCCCATCAGCGTGCCGCGGGCTGTGTGGGCGCAGATCTCACCGGTCGGGGTGACGCGGTTTTGCAGGGGGGTAGGGCGTGTCATGGGGTGAGGGTGACGTGTGCGGCAAAGCGGGGCAATCCGGTTCTTGTGCCCCACATTTGTCATCCCCGCCGGATGTCCCGCGCAGGCGGGACGAAGAGCGGGATGTCCCGCGCAGGCGGGACGAAGAGCGGGCAACTGTTTTGATCAGGCCTGGAATGGGCGTTGGTCTCGGATGATAGCGTTGAGGGTTATGAGGAGTTTTCGGGCGACGGCGATGAGGGCGAGTTTTTTGGGTTTTCCGGCGTCG
>NZ_LQXG01000015.1:0-2500 GCF_001924955.1 Maricaulis sp. W15
GATATTTGTGGAGGATATTGGATCTATCGTGCAGACCGGGCAGCGACCTACTCTCCCACGCCTTAAGACGCAGTACCATCGGCGCTAGGGGTCTTAACGGCCGTGTTCGGGATGGGAACGGGTGTGGTCCCCCTGCAATAACCACCCGGTCAGCGCGATAGATCCAAGGATTGAAGAGACATTCTGATCTGTATTTTCGAGGTGTTGCTTTTGTTCGACGAAGCGTTCGCCGGACATGAGCATCTTCAAGATCAAGACAATCGAGTAATTAGTACCAGTCAGCTTCACGTGTCGCCACGCTTCCACATCTGGCCTATCAACGTGGTGGTCTTCCACGACTCTCAAGGGAAAACTGGTTTTGAGGGGGGCTTCCCGCTTAGATGCATTCAGCGGTTATCCCTTCCGTATATAGCTACCCTGCTATGCTGCTGGCGCAACAACAGGTCCACCAGAGATACGTCCACCCCGGTCCTCTCGTACTAGGGGCAGCTCCTCTCAATTTTCCGACACCCACGGCAGATAGGGACCGAACTGTCTCACGACGTTCTAAACCCAGCTCACGTACCGCTTTAATTGGCGAACAGCCAAACCCTTGGGACCTGCTCCAGCCCCAGGATGCGATGAGCCGACATCGAGGTGCCAAACAATGCCGTCGATATGGACTCTTGGGCATCATCAGCCTGTTATCCCCGGCGTACCTTTTATCCGTTGAGCGATGGCCCTTCCATGCGGGACCACCGGATCACTATGGCCGTCTTTCGACTCTGCTCGACCTGTCAGTCTCACAGTCAGGCGGGCTTATGCCATTGCACTCAACGAGCGATTTCCGACCGCTCTGAGCCCACCATCGCGCGCCTCCGTTACTCTTTGGGAGGCGACCGCCCCAGTCAAACTACCCACCAGACAGGGTCCCGGACCCAGGTTCATGGGCCGCGGTTAGATATCAACAATTATCAGGGCGGTATTTCAAGGATGTCTCCACCAAAGCTGGCGCCTTGGTTTCATAGACTCCCGCCTATCCTACACAAATAATCGCTAATACCACTGTCAAGCTGTAGTAAAGGTGCACGGGGTCTTTCCGTCTGACCGCGGGAACTCCGCATCTTCACGGAGAATTCAATTTCGCTGAGTCTATGCTGGAGACAGCGGGGAAGTCGTTACGCCATTCGTGCAGGTCGGAACTTACCCGACAAGGAATTTCGCTACCTTAGGACCGTTATAGTTACGGCCGCCGTTTACCGGGGCTTCAATTCGGAGCTCTCACTCCTCCTTTTAACCTTCCGGCACCGGGCAGGCGTCAGACCCTATACGTCGTCTTGCGACTTCGCAGAGCCCTGTGTTTTTAGTAAACAGTCGCCACCCCCTGGTCTGTGCCCCTCCACACTGGTTGCCCAATGCAGAGGCTCCCTTCTCGCGAACTTACGGGAGCAATTTGCCGAGTTCCTTCAGCATAGTTCTCTCAAGCGCCTTGGTATGCTCTACCAGTCCACCTGTGTCGGTTTGGGGTACGGTCTCATGTGGGAGCTATTTCCAGGGACCTCTTCGCCGCCAGTTCAATCCGATAAGGACTGACGACACACGAGATCCGTCACTACCCACTGGTGCAGGAATATTAACCTGCTTCCCATCGACTACGCATTTCTGCCTCGCCTTAGGGGCCGACTAACCCTGCGCTGATTAGCATTGCGCAGGAACCCTTGGACTTTCGGCGAGAGGGTCTCTCACCCTCTTTGTCGCTACTCATGTCAGCATTCTCACTTCCGATACCTCCAGCAGCCCTCGCGGGTCTGCCTTCATCGGCCTACGGAACGCTCCGCTACCACTCGATCAAAGATCGAATCCGCAGCTTCGGTGTATCACTTAAGCCCCGTTACATTTTCCGCGCAGGAGCGCTTGACCAGTGAGCTGTTACGCTTTCTTTAAAGGATGGCTGCTTCTAAGCCAACCTCCTGGTTGTCTAAGCACTCCCACATCGTTTCCCACTTAGTGATAACTTAGGGACCTTAGCTGGCGGTCAGGGCTGTTTCCCTCTTCACTACGGACCTTAGCACCCGCAGTGTGTCTGCCTCGCATTACTCCATGGTATTCGGAGTTTGGTTAGGTTTGGTAAGTCGTTGGGACCCCCTAGCCCATCCAGTGCTCTACCCCCATGGGTATTCACGAGACGCTCTACCTAAATAGATTTCGCGGAGAACCAGCTATTTCCGGGTTTGATTGGCCTTTCACCCCTAGCCACAAGTCATCCCCGTCTTTTTCAACAGACGTGGGTTCGGTCCTCCAGTGAGTGTTACCTCACCTTCAACCTGCTCATGGCTAGATCACCCGGCTTCGGGTCTCATCCCTCGAACTCAGTCGCCCTATTAAGACTCGCTTTCGCTACGCCTACACCTATCGGCTTAAGCTTGCTCGAGAGACGAAGTCGCTGACCCATTATACAAAAGGTACGCCGTCAGGCTTGCGCCCTCCGACTGCTTGTAGGCGTCCAGTTTCAGGGTCTGTT